>NZ_JAQREI010000039.1:0-1354 GCF_028599215.1 Pseudoalteromonas sp. Angola-30 | reverse complement strand
GTGTAGGCATTATTAATAACCGTCGCTTCAAAGCTGCGCTCATTACCCGCTGCATCCTTTACAACCACCGTGACTGTTTGGTTATCTTCAACGCCGGTTGTAGTTCCTGTAATTTCAACGCTTACGTTTTCACCATTGCCGTTTATTACGTTGTCGCTTGTATCGTTTATATCTACCGTTACGGCAACTGTGGTGTCTTTAGTAAAGCTGGTTTCGTTTGTGGCTAAATTGCCTTCAACATCTAATGCGCTAACACTTGCTGTAATTTCACCATCTGCTAGCGTTGAAATATCCGTAGCCGCTATTTGCCACTCACCATCTGCATTAATAGCTACGTTTTCAACAGTGACTTTGTCTCCGTTCACATCGGTAAAGACAACCGTGGCAGTTTGGCTTGTATCTGCTTCTTCTATTACACCGCTTACTACTACGTTTTCTTGCTCTGCGGTATTTATAACGGTGTCATCGCCCGTCGCTACTTCTATGCTAGTGACGGCTGTTTTATCGTGAGTTGCGATGTCTGTATCGCTAGCTATGTTACCTGCAATGTCACTCACTGTGGCTGTGGCTGTTAAGGTGCCGTTGTTAAGTGCTGATACGTCGGCACCTGTGATTGTGTAGGCATTATTAATAACTGTCGCTTCAAAGCTACGCTCATTACCCGCAGCATCAGTTACAACCACGGTGACTGTTTGGTTATCTTCAACGCCAGTTGTAGTTCCAGTGATTTCAACATTGGTGTTTTCACCATTGCCATTTATTACAGTGTCGCTTGTATCGTTTATATCTACCGTTACGGCAGCTGTGGTGTCTTTAGTAAATGTTGTACTGCTTGTTGCCTCATTGCCCTCTATATCGAGTACGCTAACGCTAACCGTAATGCTGCCATCATCTAAACTGCTTATATCTGTCGTGGGGATTTCCCATGTGCCATCACTATTTATAACCACACCGGTCACTATAACTGGCTCATTATTACCATCGCTAAAAGTGACTGTAGCTGTTTGCGCTGTATCTGGTTCATCAACTACACCGCTTACTACAACATTACCCTGCTCATCAGTATTAACAACGTCATCGCCTGCTGCCATTTCAATGGTGGTTGCTGCGGTTTTATCGTGAATGGCTGTGTCTGTATCGGTTGCGGTATTGCCTGCAACATCACTTACGGTGGCTGTGGCGGTTAATGTACCGTCATCTAGCCCTGATAAATCAGCACCGGTAATCGTGTAGGCATTATTAATAACCGTCGCTTCAAAGCTGCGCTCATTACCCGCTGCATCCTTTACAACCACCGTGACTGTTTGGTTATCTTCAACGCCGGTTGTAGTTCCTGTAATTTCAACGCTTACGT
>NZ_JAQREI010000037.1:0-1683 GCF_028599215.1 Pseudoalteromonas sp. Angola-30 | reverse complement strand
CGGTAATGCCGCTAATATAGTGCCTGACACACCCGACTTACCCGGCATACCCACTCTGTAGCCAAAGTCACCTGCCGCATCATATAAGCCGCTGGTAAATAAAATCGAATTTAATTGTTTATTCTGGCGACTACTCAAAACGCGCTTACCCGAGCTGTAATCAACCCCTTTATTCGCTAAAAAGTTATACGCTCTAGCTAACTCAATACAGTTAAGCTCAATCGCACAAAAATTGAAGTAAGACCAAAGTACATCATCGACGTCATTCTCAAAATTACCAAACGACTTCATTAAATGCGCCATTGCCGCATTTCTATGCCTAAATTCGTACTCAGAATTGGCCACTTTTTTATCAATCACTATTGCACTATTACCTGCAAGTAACCTAAACGTTTCAAGCATTGAGTGGCGAGGTGCGGATAATCGACTGTACAAAGCATCGCACGTCACAATCGCGCCAGCATTAATGAAAGGATTACGTGGTACGCCTTTTTCGAACTCTAACTGCGTAAGAGAATTAAACGCGGTTCCTGAGGGCTCTTTACCTACCCGATGCCATAGCTCGTCGCCATAGCGCTGTAGCGCCATTGTAAGCGTCATTACTTTAGAAACTGACTGAATAGTAAAACGTTTTGAGCAATCACCCGCACAAATGGTTTCGCCATCAGTGGTATAAATAGCAATAGAAAACTGCTCGCTAGAAACCTCAGCAAGTGCAGGTATATAGTCCGCAACCTTACCTTGTGATAACAAAGGGCGCACTTCGTGTGCTATTTCATCTAGTACAGTTTGGTAGTCAGCAGTGGGCAATTGACACCTCTATTTTGGCATTTATAAAAATTTGATTTTAACACGCACAACTTCTGCACGCCTAGCTATGTTACATGAATAAAATAGCAGATAAGCATGAACTTAATGTTTATTTTCAAAGTGATATTTTCTATATCAAAGCAATACCAACCCGCAATAAGCCTTAATTATTTTGCGGGGCTATAAACTGATTACACTCAGCACGATGTGCGCCGTGACTTTGCCTATAATAGCTTAGCTTTTTATAAGGATATGAATGTTATGGCTCAAAGAATTTACAAGCGCGAGCATTACAGAGACTGAGTTTGCATAAGATCTTGGCTTTTTATTAAGCCCCAGACAGTAAAAAACCCGTTACACCGCTGTAACGGGTTTCTTTAATTTGAATCCTGGTAATGTCATAGTGCCCAGAGCGGTGGAGAGTCACATAGCAAATGCTACACTATCGTTGGCCGGGGCTCGCCTTCGAGCTGTTTTGTTTGACTACAGAGTTTGGCGTGGGCTCTTGGTTATTTACTAAACCCCAGACAGCAAAAAACCCGTTACATCGCTGTAACGGGTTTCTTTAATTTGAATCCTGGCAATGTCCTACTTTCACATAGCAAATGCTACACTATCATCGGCGCTGTTTCGTTTCACTACTGAGTTCGGCATGGTGTCAGGTGGGTCCAAAACGCTATGGTTACCAAGAAAATTCTGTTCAATTTTCTTATTTTTATTTATTAAGCTTTACGTCCTTCGACTGAATTTGGAGCCTGGCAATGTCCTACTTTCACATAGCAAATGCTACACTATCATCGGCGCTGTTTCGTTTCACTACTGAGTTCGGCATGGGGTCAGGTGGGTCCAAAACGCTATGGTTACCAAGCAAAT
>NZ_JAQREI010000036.1:0-1933 GCF_028599215.1 Pseudoalteromonas sp. Angola-30 | reverse complement strand
GTTTAAAAGTACGCGAACTTACATCGTTTGCATTAAGTAACCGTGGTGTAGCCCGCATGATGGCCAAAAAAGACACCGCAGGCCTTTCAGATTTATACGAAGCGTATCAAATCTCTAAAAACTCACTGGTATCTCATAATTTAACGCGTGCTAAAGAAGATTTATCGTTATAAAAACGTTTTATAACGCGATAAAAAAGCCGATGAAGGGATAACCCTGCATCGGCTTTTTTTGTATGCAATTAAAAGGGTTATATCGTGTTTTTATCGAATAGACCAAAATTGTTATAAAGCGATTTTTGTTTAGGTAACTGGCTTGTTTGAGTTGTTGAGCAACTATTATTAGTTAACAAGTATAGAGCCTCGCTTAGAAGAGGATCTTTGGTATCGCCCCAATCAGAATTAATGGTATCTTCGGCGTAACAATCTGCAGGTAAACCATCAAAGTAATCACCATAGCCAGCTGAGTTAGTCATTTTAAAGTTTATGGCAAACACAACGTGGTCACAAAGTTGATTAATATCCATGCCAACAGGCTTTCCTCCTGTGCTTGTGCCAACTACTTGAACATCAATGTAAGGTTCTAGCGCATTTATTACCACTTCGCTGGCAGACAATGTTTGTTCAGTGGTAAGTATTACTACACGAGGTAAATTTAGGCGTGGTTGATTATTATTTAACTCGAAATCTACGCTGTTAGTTTCACGGTTTTTATTATATTCGTAATTAAACATAGGCTTGCCAAGCACGTTCTCGGCAGCAATTTGGCTTGCTAGTTGTTTAGCTACATTAAGGTAACCGCCCCCGTTATAGCGTAAATCAAGTACTAGTTCTGAAACGTCCTCTTGCTCGAATAACGAAAATGCGTCATCTAAGTCTGGCGCACTGCGTTCAATAAAACTATTAAAGGCCAGGTAGCCAACCTTACCTGTATTAGATTCTAATATGCGGGCGTCTAAAATAGTGTTTGTGCTAACCGTTGCGCGTGCCATAGTGCCGGTTTGTTCTTCACCGTTTAAATCTATCCACGTTACGTCTACTGTATAGCCTTCTTCTTCAGGCCCCAATAAGGCATCGTAGTCAAACGTATTGTTGGTTATTGCTTCTTCAATATTTACGCCATTCATTTTGGTGATTAATGAGCCTCTGGTTAACCCCATAGCTGCTGCATTACCATCGTCAAATACATACTTTACAAGAAGACCGTTAGATTCTATTTTGTTTGCTAAACCATAACCAAAATAACTCGCGTTAAGGTATCGGTCTTCATATTCTTGTGCAGTGACTACATAACTGTATTTATCTAATTCTACTTGCGATTTAACTTCGGTCATTAAATCGCTTAATGAGTCAAATGTAGATGGGTTTGTTGAAGTATTTAGCTGTTCACTCCAAAGGTAATCTGTTTGAAGGTAGTCCCAAAGGGCTTCGTTTTGTGCTGTTTGACTAGCACATACTGCAGGGTCGGAACTTATAATATCGCCTTCGTTCTCTGAGGAGCCGCCACATGCACAGAGTAATAAAATTGAGCTAGATAAAATTATATTTTTTGTTTTTTTAATCATGACAATCCTTGTAAATACTGGGTTAATTAACAAAGTTACAACACTAATGCTTTTTTGGCAATAGGTAACCATTGTGTAAATTGTTGAGTTTATTTAAGTTTATTTATAGCTTTTAGTCGGCCAACCTTCGCCTGTAAAAGAAGGGTAGGCTAAGTCTATAAGTTAGATTTTCTCACTTATTAGGTTTGTTTTTATCGTTTGTCGGGGCAAGAGGATTTATCTAAAGTTAAGTTGTCGGCAACAAGTACGACTAACCAAACAGGAAGATAATCATGAAACGTACACTTTTAAAAACCATCGCTCTTGGCTCATTATTAACTTGCTCAGCTGCTGCAATGGCTGATCAAAGTGACTACAAATTAATGGTTA
>NZ_JAQREI010000035.1:0-2655 GCF_028599215.1 Pseudoalteromonas sp. Angola-30 | reverse complement strand
TTACTGAGTCTTCTAGCACGAGCGTTGTACTGGCTTGCGTATCTTTTGTGAAATCAAGGCTGCTTGTTGCCTCGTTGCCCGCTATATCTTGTGTCGTTACATCAACGGTGTAATCACCATCTGATAAAAAGCGTAAAATTGGGCTATCTAGCTCCCAGTTACCTTGCTCATCAATTGTAACTGTGGCTGATAGCAGTTCATCACCATTACTATCTCTTAATACAACATCAACGTCTTGCCCAGCCTCTACGCCACTTATTGTGCCTGCAGCTTTTGCTGTAGCTTGCTCTTGTGCATTAATAAAAGCGTCATCGCCTACATTTACGCTGATCGTTGCTTGGGTATCTTTTACCAGTGTTGCACTGTTTAGTGCTTCGTTACCTGCATTGTCAAATACACTAACACTGGCTGTTACTTCACCGTCAGCTAATTCACTAATATCCGCGGCTGCAACCTGCCAATTCCCTTCATTATCAAGCTCAATATTTTCAATAGTCACTACATTTGAGTTACTATCGGTAAAGGTAACCGTAACCTGATTTGTAGATTCAACATCATCAACTTTACCACTTAATGCAACCGTTTCATCTTCAGCCGCATTGATGAGTGTGTCGTTAAGCTCAAACGAGGTAGTTGCTTGGGTATCTTTGGTAAATAGAGCACTATTGACGGCTTCATTGCCTGCATTATCAAATACGCTCACGCTTGCTGTTATTTCACCATCAGCTAATGCACTAATATCGGCAGCTAAAATAGACCAGTTACCATTGCTATCAAGCGGAATATTTTCAATTACTTCTGTATTACCATTTTGATCAGTAAAGGTAACCGTTACATTGCTAGTTGTTTCTACGTCCGTTACCGTACCACTTATTGCGACAACCTCATCTTCGGCTGCATTTATCACATCATCAGCAAGGTCAAGTGTGGTTGTTGCTTTAGTGTCTTTAGTAAAAGCCGTACTGTTAACAGCTTCGTTTCCTGCATTATCAAAAACACTAACGCTTACTTCAATTTCACCATCTGCAAGAGCACTTATATCGCTTGGGTTTATTTGCCAATTACCATCACTATCTACGTCAACCGTAGTTGTAACTAGGTTAATACCGTCACTAAATGTAATGGTAACTTCTCGCGTAGCTTCAACGTCAGTAACGGTACCACTAATTACTACACTGCTTTGCTCTGCGGCATTCACCACCTCATCTGATGTTGCAACAGCAACTGTGGTACTTGCTAGTTTGTCATGCTCTGCAGTATCACTGCTGGTTGCGGTATTTCCCGCAATATCTGTTACGCTTGCAGTAGCAGTTAATGTCCCATCATTAAGTGCTGATAAATCTGCATTAGTAATTGTATAAGCACCATCAATAACCTCCGCAGTAAAGGTTTCGCTGTTGTTTGCGTCGCTCACTATAACCGTTACAATTTGGCCATTTTCGATATTAGCTACATTACCGGTAATGCTCACTGCAGTATTTTCATCATTGCCATTAATTACGTTATCAGCTGTGTCGTTAATAGCTACAGTTACACTTGCTAACTGGTCCAAAATAACGCTGTCATTTGCACTTGCAATGTTACCCGCTAAATCTGATACAGTGGCTGTGGCTGTAATCGTGCCATTGTTTAAACTAGATATATCTACATTTTCAAAACTATACTGGCCGTCAATAACGGTACCATTTAACTCTAGATCTGGGTTAACCCCATCAGATACTATTACGCTAATAGCTTGGCCGTTTTCGATATTTTCTACGTCGCCTGTAATTGTAATTTGTGAGTTTTCAGTGCTGCCATTTATTACACCATCATCTGTTTGTGCAATGTTTAACGTGACACTACTTTGAGTATCTTTTGTAAAGGTAAGGGCTGAATTGGCTGGGTTTCCTGCTGAATCAGTAACCGAAACAGCAGCGTTAATTTGACCTTCGGCTAAATCAGCTATTTGATCTGTAGTAACTTCCCACGTTCCATCTTCGCTAACACTTACAGTTATTACTTTGGAAACATTACTGCTGTCGGTAAGCGTAAGTGTTACTTGCTGCCCTTGCTCTACATCAATAGTTGTACCAGTTAAAACTACATTGCCTTGCTCTGAACTATTAATTACCTGATCTGAATCAAGCAAAGATAAATCTATCGAAGCGGTATTATCAAGCTCAACGGTATCTTGTGCATTGGCCGGATTTCCGGCGATATCTGATACGCTCGATGTAGCTGTAAGCGTGCCGTCATTTAATGCGCTTGCATCAATCAAGTCTGTGACGTATTCACCATTTTGTACAATGGCTTGCACTTCAATCGATGGGTTAACACCATCGCTAATAGTAACCGTAACTGTTTGGCCATCTTCAACATCGCTAACTGTTCCGCGCACAACAATGGCTGCACTTTCGCCGTTACCGTTAATAACGCCATCGGCTGTTTTATCAATGCTTGTGGTAATGGCGGCAGTGTTATCAAGCTCAACGCTATCTTGCGCACTTACAGGGTTACCTGCTAAATCAGACGCCGTAGCAGTGGTCGTTAATGTGCCGTCGTTTAAGCTGCTTGCATCAATAGGAGTTGTTACATATTCGCCATTTTGTACAATGGCTTGCACTTCAACCGGTGGGTTAACACCATCGCTAATAGTAACCGTAACTGTTTGAC
>NZ_JAQREI010000034.1:0-3904 GCF_028599215.1 Pseudoalteromonas sp. Angola-30 | reverse complement strand
AGATGTGTATAAGAGACCAGGTTTTTAACGTGGTTGATTTACCCGCGCCGTTACCGCCAAGTAACGCGTAAACTTCGCCTGAGCCTACGCTAAAGTTTAAGTTTTTTAAAATAGCGTTGTTTTTAATGCTAAAACTTAACGAGTCCACTTCAATAATGGCTTCGCTTTTAACTGCTTGAGTAGCGGCTTGAGTTGTATTTAGGTCTTCATTACGTGTTTGTTCCACACGTGGAGATTCTTTCGGTGATGTTTGATTAACAGCTCTAGGTGTACTCACATTCAAACTCTATTAAGGGAAATTAGAATGTGATGAATGTTATACTATATCAAATACATATTGCAACACTATAACATATTAATAATTAACAAATGATGCAGGAGTTTTAATAGTGTTACCTACGTTGATATATCCATCGGGTTTTGCTTATTACAAAAATCCATAACCATTTAGGCTAAAATCATTCCTAAGGCAGCGTTTAAAATTAAGTACTTAAGTTATTTACGTCTTACCTTTAAAGTAAATTGAACAATGAACTTTTCAATTGCTAGAATGCCAACCTATTTTTCTATCAAGAGATACAATGGCAAATTTCAATACTCATCTTAATACTGCAGTCATCATCACAGGTTTAGGCTCGGCCACTTTATTAACTGCAGGGCATATTGATTTAAACGGCGCACTTTGGTTATGGTTTTTAGGCTCAATTGGGGGCTTATTACCCGACATAGACTCAGATAACTCAACCTCGCTCAATACTATTTTTAACTTATTCGCACTGAGCGCTGTATTACTGGTGCTGCATTACATAACCACCGAGCTAATAATCGAAATTAGTTTTATAGAGCTAATCGTAGTGCCGTTATTGGTGTACGGGTTTATGAAATACATTATTAGGCCCATTTTTGAATGGATCACCGTGCACAGAGGCAGCTGCCACTCGTTATTATTTTTAGTGCTATGCGCGCTGTTAACAACGCAAGTAACGTGGCAACTAAACGAGCAAACAACCACACAAGCAGCCACCTTTGCCTGGTTAACAGGAGGGTTTATTTTAATCGGCGGGTTAATTCATTTATTGCTCGATGAAATTTACAGTGTAGATTTAAGCAATGTCACCATTAAACGCTCCTTTGGCACCGCGTTAAAAATAGCCGACTTCGACAATAAATTAATTACCTTGGCATCAATAATTGCCATTGCAGGTTTAATCTATGTAGCTCCGCCTACAGAGCAAACTATTATCGCATTAAGTGATTGGTCACATTTTAGGCTTTTATCTTAATAAATAACATTTATAGGCTTAGTCACACAAAATACCCATAAACATTGTTTATGGGTATAAATGCTTATTTAAGTGATTGTTTTAATTTGCTTTCTAATAAACAGCCAGCTTAGTTAGTCGAAATCACCCCAATATTTAATTTAAAGGTTAATTCACAAAAAGGATAAGAGTCACTGAATTTTTAAAGGCTTAATAGCTTAACTCAATGCGGCTTTGCCAATTTAAGTTTCATTAAAAGCACAAGTTTTAGCCTATTTAATATTAATTATTATTTTTATTGGTTTTAGTGAAATAATTACTCCGCTTTACCTGTCTTATAGCAGCAATACTTTCATCTGTTTGATGTATGCAAAGAGACTGCAACTTTTAAAGCGTCAAATATAAAATTATAAGAGGACCATAATGGAATTTACACATAAACGCACCACCCTAATTACAGCATCGTTATTGTTGGCGTTGGCGATAACCCAGGCTATTTTTACTGCCCTTTACAGTGCTGAAATTAGCTTTTCAAGACAGTATGCATGGGGACTAGAAGCCGTGCTGTTTACTGTGCTTGTGGCCTTTGCAAGTACCACTATGGTGCAAGCTAAAAACGCTCAACTAGGTTGGTCGGCTATCACATTTAGCGCAATACTTAACATAGTACAGGTAAGCATTGGCCTAACGTTGTTTTCAACATTTGGCAAAGTAGCGGGCGCAGTAGAAGGCGCACAACCTTTAATTGGTGGTGTGGTGTCTTTATCATTTATGATTTACTACGCAGCTAAATTACTACTAGGCTTAGCAGCTGTTGTTTTTGGCCTGTCTTACTTAGCTAAAGGTGGCAAAGCCATTGGCGGCCTTACAGCCTTAGCAGGTGCATTTGCAATGCTTGCCAATGCTATATTAATTATTGCTGGGCGTGATGGGTTCCTACCATCAGGCGTTGCTGGTGCATCAGGCATGATTGCAACGTTACTTCTAGCAATCTGCTTATTTAGCCTTAACCGTAAGCAAGACTAAGGCTTAATACCTTATACGTAATTTGCTTATTTAGATAAGTTATAAACATCGGCGTGTATTAGAGTACTAATTCGCCGATGTTTTACGTTTAAAGTGTTTAGATTTAAAGAGCTAGACGCCTCAATTATTTATAGCTAATTCATAAAGAGGCTATGAGGCGCTGCGCTTAAGAGGACGTTAATAGTTTAAAATAAAAAGTTTTGGTGTTTAGAGCCAATAGCTGACTTTAATTAGCTAAAAATCACATCAACATGTATTAATCAAAAAAACCAAGTGAATTTAGCAGCGCGAAAAAAGCCCCTAACAAACCTGATAGAGTCAATGTCCAATAGAAGATACAACCAAGTACCCTATCAAATATTGATGTATTTTCAAATAAAGTAGACGAGTTAGCATACATAAATGCAAACTTACTTTTTTCTACCTTGAGCATCCAATTCCTTGGTAGTGAGAATGCTTTAGCTACATTTATTATATCCCAGCCACTTATAAACTCCATACCTAGTAGCTCTTTCGTATTAGGGTTCTTCCTTAATTTGCGCACAGTAACTTGTCCAAAAACTACATAAAGCACAGCACTAAGAAGACAGCCAACGAGAAATATAACAAACAAAGTTTTCTCAATATCCATTAAGAGTCAAACCACTTCATAATTTCGTCGTATAAGCTACCGCTATTTTCCTTTGTATAATCATTAATTCCTATTGAAGCGGCCGCAGCGGTTCCTGCTACTGCCAATCCACCAACAACAAGACCAACCCAGCCTACAGGAGTTGCTACAACTAAAAAAGTAAGGGCAGCAGCCCCCGCATTAACAACGCCGATTCCAGTAGCAGCACTTGCAATAAAACTAGTTGATTCTACGAACATTTCGCGCTCCCAGTTATCACCAGCTTTATAAGTGTTGTGTATGTTACCCACCCGACTACCAAAATCAATTACAGCTAAACCGTTCCCTAAAAACTTAGAATATTTAGTAAATTTAACAACATTATCTGCATGAGTAGGAGTTATTAAGTCAAGCTTAGTAACATTACGACTGCTTCTAGCTATATTGGCTCCCCTTGAAAAGTTTGTTAAGGGTGTTCCACGTTTAGACTTGATTTGGTTTGTAACTGCTTTTACTTCTAGTCTAAATTTATTTTGCATTTTATCAAAAGCAAGCTTTGCTTTTTGTTTAGCCGCAGTTTTGGTTGGTGATTTAGACTTGATAGCTTGACGATATTCGAGCAGCGATTTCTGATAATCACTAACTGCATCTGCAAAATCACCAACTCTTTTTGAATAAACGCTAGTCGAAGTTCCCATTAACCCTATATTAAATTCATTTAATTTTGCTGAGATCATGGAAAGTGCTACTAGATTATCACCACCGAAAGAAAGTGATAGATCTGTTAAATTTTTTACATTTGGAATATTGGATATTTTTGCTAAAGAATTTGTACCGGTAGTCGAATTTCCACCTTTCAATAAATATGGTTTGTTCGCAATTAACATGTCAGGGTCTGGGCATGTTAAAGAGAATAACCCTTCAATTTCAATACCACACTTGTCTTTTAATGAAGTACTATTCATATTACTTTTACATAAAATTATTTCATCCATTACTCTAGTTC
>NZ_JAQREI010000033.1:0-4656 GCF_028599215.1 Pseudoalteromonas sp. Angola-30 | reverse complement strand
ATACCTTTCAGTGTTTGCAGCAAACTCAAATAATTCACTCGGAAAATTATTCCTATTTGAATTTAGATTAGAAATATATTCATCAAAGCTAGAATTCATTTACCAAACTTCCATTTACACATAACGCCCTAATAATGGGCAAAAAATTGTTGGCTAAAATGTTGAGGAACGAAAACAGCCAACTGTTTTTTGTCCTTATTTATTAGCTTGTTATGTTTCATTTGGTAATGATAGGTTGCTTATTAACCTTTGTAAGATTAGCAACTTTTGCAACACCGTAGCCACCAAACATTAATGGTTGTGCGCAAACTTCCGCACTCAAGGTGTAACCCTGTTCTTTCATATCTCGCGGGTTAACTTCCCATAGTTTTTTCTTGTCTATATTCTCTATAAAGAAGCGTTTATTTTCAATAGATAAGGTTACAACGCTTTTACCTAAAACCCCTGTTTCAAATATTTCTCTAGGAGAGAGTTGTATATCAACAAAATCAAATACAACTTCACTTTTAAAGCATTCAACTTTATCAAAGCTTGGCAATCGATAAATAATAACGCTTATAACAAGGTATAAAACGACAACGGAAATAATAGAAAGAACTAAATACTTGAGAAATTTCACCAATCGTCCTTGAAACATAACGCCCCTAATAAACGGCAAATGCTTGCTGGCTAAAATTAGCGAGGTACGAGCATAGCCAGCGAGTATTTGTCCGGTTGATTGGATTGTTAGGTTTCACTTAAACCTCTAAATTCAATTAACTTCCTTACTCGCTCTTCTTTCATGCGACACAGAGTATTCTCCAATTCTATATCTGAACCGAAACTGCCAACTCCCGACGAAACGCCACTAAAAATTTGAAAAATACTCCGAAGGACTCCTAACTCGCCTTCCTGATCATCATAAAGTGGCTGTCCAGCTAATTTCAGGCGTTGATACAACTCAATTGCTCTATCTGGATATGCTTCATCATCAATTGATGCCCATGCCTCTTGAAGCTCATTGATGGTGTAAATCGAAAAATCAATACTCATAAATACCCGTGAAACCTAACGCCCTGCGCATGCGCGCGAACTTGTGAGCGTCGCAGGGGCCGAAGGCCCCGAATGACGCGGATTGTTAGGCTAGACTACTGCGGTTTCGCCCTAACAACTCGAAAAACTAATGGCTTTATACATACGTGAGAAAACCATGAAATCCCCGTCATTACCAATATACCTATGAGCGGTATTATTGCTCCAGTAAAAACTATTGAGCCAAAAACATAACCAAAAATACACTCTGCTCTGTATATAGGCAGGAATAAACCGACTACTACCAAACCTAAAGACAAGTAAATTGCAACGTTTTCGTAGCCGACACTAAAGCTGAATGACTGCACAAAACTTAAAATCAGCATGCCAAAAAAACCAACGCGCACGACTCGTAAAGTCTTTGCCCTTACTGGCGCGTCATTAGGTTGGAGAGTTACACGCTTCTCTATCCGTTCTGTAGAAAGCCAAGCCAAAAATGGGAGGATTAATAATCCCCACCAGTTTGATATTGAAGGATAATCAGGATGGTGCATCAAGTGGTGGCTCAATATTCCACCATTCAAATGCTCCCACAACAGATGTCCAACGACGAATAATATGGTAATTGAAATCACGTAGTATTTTAATTTTTCGAACTGCTTTTCAGTCATGTTTATCCTCGGAGTGCGGTGGTCGAAATATGTAGCCTAACGCCCTAATAATGGGCAAAAAATTGTTGGCTAAAATGTTGAGGAACGAAAACAGCCAACTGTTTTTTGTCCTTATTAATTAGCTTGTTATGTTGCATTGTGCTCCTTTACTCTTTGCCATACAACCAAAGTAGCGACACAAATAATTGTTGGTATATATTGAACCAACCACTCGGTTACTGTTTGAGCAAAAAGATAACTAAGTGCTGTACCTGAAGCAAAGGATATTATGACAACCGTTGCAGTTTGAACTTTGTAAATTAAGCCTACGCTTTCGTTTGCTTTAATTTGAGTTCTTATGCTTAATCTGAGTGCAACTGAGTAAATTATTAAAATTAGATAAAGAAACGCAAATGCAGCCATTTACTCAAAACTCCTTTTTGCAACATAACGCTTTGCTAAGCGGCAATAAAATAGTTGGCTAAAATTAGCGAGGAACGAGCAAAAGCCAACTGTTTTTTGTCGGTTTAAGCAACTTGTTATACGCTATAGAATGTCACGCCTATAAACAATCACAGTTATTAATATCGATATCAAAAACTGCCAGAATAATTTCCAATTCTTTTGAACCGCTATTTCCTTGGCATAATGATGCGTGCAGCTTTTATATGCGCCATGTAATCCATCGAAATTATCCATAAATAAGTTAAAGTCTTTAAATGGTTCTACTTTATTAAATCGTACGAAGAGGTATGGATCAGTCATAAGTTTGTTGAGAACCTCAATTTTTTTTATCACAGCCTCTGTGTCATATTTACCATTCTGATCATAATCGGGCTTAGCTGCTCTAATACTCTTGCCAAATTCAATTAAATTATTCTGTTTAGCTGTTAACTTTTCTAGTAAAATTGGAAGTTCTTTTTGAGCTGTTTTGAAGTCGCCATAATCGGCGTTATAAGCACAAGATGCATCATTCATTTTAGTGAATATTTTTTCTAATTCTTTACTTATATACTCCAATGAAAGAGCAATGTCTTTTGATCTTGTTAACTCATATAGGCCTATTACATCATTATGATATGTTAGGAGAGTACTAATATATTCTCCGTCAATGGTTTGTTTTTGGTTTTCTATATTTAACTCTTCATAGTATTTTTTATCTCGAATATCTCTAAACAATGCAGTTAATCGATACTCTAAATTTGCTCTAGGTTCGTAAAGCTCTATTTCTTTATACTCGATATTGCTCAAGTCTTTATAAATAACCTTATCAACTAATAAAAAAGCAATCGCTAGAATAGCTATCCACATAGAAAATTTTATTTTTTTACTCACTATAATTCCTTGAGAGTTACCAACTGATTACACCTGAACTCAGCACATAGCGTATAACGCCCCAATAAGAGGCTAAAAATGGTTTGCTAAAATGTTGAGGAACGAAAACAGCAAACTGTTTTTAGTCCTGCTTAATTGACTTGTTATATTTCGCCCCCATAAATATCATAAACATATAACCTACAAGGAAAATAAAATTGCTAAAAAAAATTTGTTTAATAATAACTACACTCTTTGTTTGTGTATATGCATATTCGAAAACTATATCGCTCGATGCAAGAGGAGCCTGTTTTCATCCAACTCACCCAGAAGAACAAAGTCAATTTTTTGTATCTTTTCATGCAACACCAGCATCAATGAAAAATAATAGCCCTGGACATGCTTATATTGTACTTAGCGCCCCACATAATGCATTTGAAAAAGTATGCCTCCCTGAAGCTGGCTATGGTCAAAATCCTAAAGAAAAATCAATAAGCACATTATTTAGCTTTGAATTTAATATGGACGATGGCATTAAATTTAAAATAACTGAAGGTGGCGTAATTGAAGAAGATTTAAGCAAACTGGAACCATTTCACGAACTAAAAGCAAGAATAACATATGAACAATTCAACGATATCTATTTGTTAACACAAAAGTGGAAATCGGAAGATTATATTCTGACAAAAAAGGATTGTATTGATTTTATTATTGATGTGGCCAAAAGCATCGACTTTATTACCGTACCTAATCGTCAAAGAACAAAAGAGTTACCTACTGATTATTTAAAATCGCTAATTGATGAGAACAAAGAAATATAACGCCCGCATAAGCGGCTATTAATAATGGGCTAAAATTATTGAGCGCAGCGACAATAGCCCATTGTTAATTGTCCGAGCGAGTTTACGAGCCTTGATGCTCTTGTTAGGTAACGGATACGCTAAAACATTTTTGAATATCAGATTCTAGCCGCTGACCGTCAAAACTTTTGTTTGCGCGATGACTAAGTATGCGCACAGATTCAATAATGTTACCGATAATTAATTTGATCCTTTGTTCGTCACTACCGTTACAAAATTCATCATAATCAATGCGCAAACGAAAGTCAGTTGAGTGTGTTTTTCTTTTGAAAAGTTTCCGTTCTTTGTGCCAACCAGCAGCTTTCATTTCATCGGATAGTTTTACGATTATTGGAATAATATTTAGCTCAGCCACTTCACTCCCGTAGTTTTCTGCCTCAATGATTGGAGTCAACTTTTCACTAACGTAGTGGCTTGCAACTTGAAACTTTCTATCAATTTGGTCTTCTGGCTTTGTTCCATCAATTTCGCCACTTAAGAGGAATTTCACGACAATCCCTTTTGAGTTACCTAACAATTTTGTCTACGACATTTGTCGTTTTATAAACCGACAAATGTCCATATATTACAGTGCATTTATCTTAACCATCAAATAAACACCTGTAAACAATTAGTTAACAGGAAAATATTTTTAATCAATGCACAAATACACCGAAATGGTGGAGATCAGTAATATTGGACAAAACAACAAGCGCTGTCTATATATACAGTTAATTTTTACTAGAGATTCATATCATGAAATCACCTTTTTTAACTATGATAGCCGAACAAATGTATCTAAAGCGTTATGCTAAAAGTACCATTAAAGCGTATTTATACTG
>NZ_JAQREI010000032.1:0-5314 GCF_028599215.1 Pseudoalteromonas sp. Angola-30 | reverse complement strand
TGGATTTCAGCATATTATTGAGTTACGCTCAGGTTCTACATTTAAAGTTACATTTGCAGATTTTAATTGTGTGGAGAAAATTTACACATAACAAGCGCATTAAGCACGGGACTGCTAACAGTTTGCTTGGTTCCGCTACGCTTCACATTTTAGCAAACAATTATCAGCCCCTTATGCGGGCGTTATGTGCTAATGAAGAAAAACATAGGTTCCAGCATCAATTAACCCTTTGAAAAGGAACTTTGAAGAGGAAAATGTTCATGAAAAAACATACAGCTTTTGGCAAAGTACTCTTGGTTTATTGTGGTCTATTTTTCATATTTCTAATTGTTCATGGACTACTAACGGGGGAAGTTTCGCCTAAAGGAGGCGAAGATTACAGTCTCGAAACTAGTCCTAATATGTTTTATTTCATAATCGGCGTATACTCCGTTTTAACTGGGGCGTGTATTTTTGAGCTAGTGAGAAATAGAGTTGGGTTTAAATAGATACGCACATAACAAACGCATCAAAACTGACTCCGCAAGCAGGCCGGTTTTTTGCAAAATACACGGCGCAAAAAAGCGTCCAACTTGCTTCGCTGTTTATGCGAATCGTTAGTGAGCAGGAGGCTTAACATGAATATTTGGTATATTTTAATAACTTTATCGAGTTTAGTTGGTTTGTTGGTCGCCAAGTATATGAGGCACAAATTATCAATTTTTGTTGCAGGTGCAGTGCCTTGGTTGGGCCTATTAGGTTCACTGTTATATACAGAGTATTTTGTGCCTTACCAAGGTGGTGGTGCTTCTATGTGGCCGGTCGCACAACTTTTCGGCGGAACTGCCGCTGCAGTAATAGGCGTTGTAGTGTTTTTCGTGGCTCGTAAGTTCATCTGGCCAATTAAAGATGCTCACTAACAAGTTGCCTAAGTTCGCCGCAAAAAGCGCGGCAGGGACAAATGCTCGCTGGCTTAGCCAATGCGCTCGCATTTGCCTCTTGGCTAAGCGTTAAGTGTTTTGGTCATATCAACCTAAGGGGTTTATGAAAAAGTTATTTTGTGTTGCTCCAATCTTTTTGTTTTTGAGTGCTTGTTCAAGTATGTCGCCAATTCAAAAGGAAAGTGAAAGCACTTCACATTTTGAAGGTGCAGTATATGAAGGCAAAGATTTTTATACCTTAGATGAAGAAGTTCAAGGTGAAAGATATAGAGTCTTTCATCAAGCATCTACAGGTTTTAGTGGAACGTCCGGAATTAGGAAGTCTGCGACCAAAAGAGCAAATGATTTTTGCCGTAAAAAAGATCGCAATAAAAAAATGTTAACTGTTTCAGAGCATACTGCTGCCCCACCATATATCCTTGGAAACTTCCCAAGAATAGAAATAATTTTTGTATGCGTTGATAAAGAGCTTACACAAACAACTGTAGCGGTAACCGACAAATATGAGCGCCTAATAAAAATCAAAGAGCTTCTAGATACCGGTACGCTGACCCAAGCAGAGTTTGAAGCTGAAAAGAAAAAAATATTAGCTGAGAAATAACACTTAACAAGGCCATTAAACGGACACGTAACAGTCGGCTCGCGACTTATTATAGCCAACGTTACTTAGCCGCTTATGGCGGCGTTATAAGCCACGGAAAATTGTGAAATGGATTCTCTTTTTATTTACTCTGCGTTAGTCACATACTTAGTACTTAGCATTGCAGTATCAGTATTCTTAGCCAAAAGAGAAGACTTAGACTCTGTTCTAAAAATTGCTCAAATAATTATTGCTTGGTTAATTCCAATCATTGGAGCAGTTGCTCTTTGGCAGTTTAATAAAAGTCAGGATCAACCAACTAAGAAGTATTCTGAATTTGGTGGTGGCAACAGAGACAGTAGCGGATCTGGGTCAGATGGTAGTCATTAACAATGGCATATAACAACTCAATAAACTCACTCACTTCGTTCGCTGGGACGCATACACGCGGGGCGGCTTCGCCATTATGCCCCACTTGCCTGCGCCCGTTACTGAAAAGTTAGGCGAATGATGATCGTAGAAACTAATAACCTCTTATTACGAGAAATGACGGAGGGTGATTTCTGTCCTCTATATAAAATATTCTCAGACGCGGAAACAATGGCTTATTACCCAGCCCCATTTGATGAAGATCAGGTCAAGGCTTGGATCTCTTGGAATCTCGATAATTATGCAACATACAATTACGGTCTATGGACTCTTGTCAAAAAGAATACTGGTGAAGTCATCGGAGACTGTGGCCTAATCAATCAAACTGTAGAGGGCATTGAAGAAATTGAAGTTGGCTATCACGTTAACAAAAAATTCTGGGGCAAAGGCTATGCTACGGAGGCTGCTATAGCGTGTCGCGATTACGCCTTCTCAAATCTGGTTTTTAGCAAGGTTATTTCACTAATCCGGCCAGAAAATGTGGCATCACGTAAGGTGGCAGAGAAAAATGGCATGAAAATAGAAAAAGAAATTATGAAATCTGGTTTCAATCACTATGTCTACGCTTGTAGCCAAGAACTCGCCTAACAAGTCGTTGCAGTTCGTTCCGGCCTACGGCCTCCACCGGACAGCCAAACCGCCGCTTCGCTCTGGTTTGTCTGCCGCTGAACATAGGCGTTATGTGACTCAGGATATTCATGGATAGAAACACTAAAAAAGCGCTTAGATGGGATTCTGGTTTCAGGGCTAGACCAATAAAACCAGACAAAGCTTCCTTTTTAAGTGGCAAGTATTATATGGCTTATGCGTGCCTCGACTGCAAAACCTCTTTTCAACGCAGCTTTCCTGGTTCTCCATGCGATTATCCATTGCATGGCCAGTGTGTTTCTTGCGGTGGTGTTACTTATAATTTAGGCCGGCACTTCAAAGCTCCAAAAAAGTCGGATATCGCGCAATGGAAAAAGGTAGCTTACCTCGTTCAGCATGGTTTCTATTTTCAAAAAATTCGGCCTATTAAAAACAGCTATTGCTGTGTTTCATACCCTTCAACGTTGGCAGACGTAAAAGTGTTTGTTAAAAAGTACAAAAAGCATGCTCTTATTTAGGGTAATGTTACATAACAAAAAAATTAAGTTCGCCCGCTGCGCGGGCTGGGACGCAAACACATGGGATGACTCGCTTCGCTCGGATTTTAGCCCACATGTCTGCGCCCCTTATTTAAAAGTTAGCTCTTTCGGAGGGGAACATGAGTGAGCCAGATTATTCAACATATTCAATGGAAGAGCTTCTTGATTGCCAAGAAATGATCGACAACAAAAATAAATCAGACACCCAACTTAAATTTTGCTCTTTTTAAAATTGAAGACTACGTTTTAATCAGTGTGAAAAACGAGCTGGGTGTCTTATGGCAATTGCAAGAAAGCGACAAGTAAGTTTGGTTGATACAAAATACTACCATTGTATTTCACGGTGTGTTCGTCGTGCTTTTTTATGTGGGGAAGACCGTTTTACTGGTCAATCTTACGAGCATCGACGAGGGTGGGTTGAGGATAAGTTGCTTGAATTAGCTAAGGTATTTTGTATCGACGTGTGTGCTTATGCCGTTATGAGCAATCACACGCACTTAGTACTGTATGTAGATGATAAAAAAGCGAATAGGCTAAATGATAAAGAGATTATTTTTCGCTGGCATAAACTCTGTAAAGGCACATTGTTAACACAAAAATACATACAGGGTGAAAAGCTAAGTAAAGTTGAACTTATCTTTTTTAATCAAACAGTAAAGCAATACCGAGAGCGCCTATCAAGTATCAGCTGGTTTATGCGGTTGTTAAATGAAAACATTGCTCGCAGAGCAAATAAAGAAGATAACTGCACAGGGCGTTTCTGGGAAGGTAGATTCAAATCTCAAGCACTTCTTGATGAAGCAGCACTTGCAGCCTGTATGGCCTATGTCGATTTAAATCCCATTAGAGCTAAAATGGCTAACAAACCAGAAGAATCAGACCATACCAGTGTACAAAATCGCTTAACATGCGCGGCAGAAGGTAAACAACCTAAGCAGTTACTACGTTTTGCAGGTATGCCACGTCAGATTATGCCTAAAGGGCTGCCGTTTGAGCTTAAATCGTACCTTGAACTCGTTGAGCTAACAGGGCGAATAATGCGAGAGGATAAGCTTGGGCATATAAATAATATGACCATTCCTTTGTTAGAAAGGCTTAATATATCGCCAGAAAACTGGTTAAAACTTACCACACAATTTACGCGCGTATTTCATGGTGCAGTAGGGAGGCCCACTTCACAAGCAAGTTACTGTGAAAATTTAAAGCGCAAACGGCGTTCAAATATTAGCAATTGCGAAAAGCTACTCGCATAAATTAAAAATTACTCAGTAAAAATTAAAACTGCAATCTTGCAGTTATTTTCATGCGTGTAATTCAGGTTTGAGAATGCCACTGACTTATTTATTGGATGAAATAAAAGTGACCAAGTAATAAAAAATTAATTCGGCACCCGAGGAGAATGTTTAGTAACATAGTTCAGTTCGCTGATTTATAGTGGGTGTCAGGTTTAATAATTCCCTATTATTTTTACTACTTTGTAATCTGGTCTCATTCAACAGTCTTTCCTGTTCAATTGCTGGTTGGAGAATGTTTACCCCAATTCCCGATAGTTGGAATGCGGTTACCCTTGAACAATCCGAAAACGGTTACTTTTGGGAGCTAGTGCCAGAGCCAGTAGTGGAATTAAGTAGTTTGTCTCGGGGATCAGGCAAACGAAGTTCAGCTTGTTCTGATTTCGGAATTATAGAGTTAAGCGTATCTCTTCCAGAAAGCAGTTCATATAAAATTTCAGATTTTGGTGTTTACGTTAGACTCACCGAAGGAAAACAACCTGATTTAATATTTCCGGATACGCCCATGACTGGACGTATAGATAATGGAGTAATGAAATTGGTATTCCCTTGGCTAGAGCCTCAAAAATCAGAGATAGAGCCATTAAATTTAACATTAGATATATTTCTGGAATCACACAGACTTAATGTAGGTAAATCCGTTAAACTTGTGGTTAAATAGCTTGCTAAAAAGCTAATTAATAAGGACAAAAAACAGTTGGCTGTTTTCGTTCCTCAACATTTTAGCCAACAATTTTTTGCCCATTATTAGGGCGTTAGTGAGCAGGAGGCTTAACATGAATATTTGGTATATTTTAATAACTTTATCGAGTTTAGTTGGTTTGTTGGTCGCCAAGTATATGAGGCACAAATTAGCAATTTTTGTTGCAGGTGCAGTGCCTTGGTTGGGCCTATTAGGTTCACTGTTATATACAGAGTATTTTGTGCCTTACCAAGGTGGTGGTGCTTCTATGTGGCCGGTCGCAC
>NZ_JAQREI010000031.1:0-10444 GCF_028599215.1 Pseudoalteromonas sp. Angola-30 | reverse complement strand
GATGTAAGTCATTAGAATAACGCAGGAGCAGTTATCGAGCCCACTAGGTTACAAACCTCGCGCCGCGATTTAATCGCCCCTAGATTGAACAAATTTCAATCCGCAAAGATCAACACGCCCTAATACTTTTATAAAACTAAGGAGCCCCATGTTTTCACTATTTAAATCAGACCCGACAAAAAAACTACGCAAAGAGTACGAAGCAAAACTTGAGCAAGGCATGCAAGCACAGCGTAAAGGCGACATTAAAAGCTACGCCATGTTAAGCGCAAAAGCCGAAAAAATCTGGAGTGAAATAGAAGCGCTTGAAGCAAAAAAGCCAGATAATACCAATCGTGTTAAGTAATTAGACATTTATAGCGACGGATAAATAGAGTGATAACAAGGCATAAATTTCGACATGTAGTTTTTCAACATGAGAAATTTATAACGCAGTTAACGCTTTATTTAGCACACGAGAAAGGCTAAATATTTAAGTCGATTGGTATAAATATCGTGTCTGTACTGTTTTAAAAGTAGAAAGACGCGTTTAGTAAATAATTCATCACCTCGTTTTATAGCCTCCACCAGCCAAAAACCACCTTTTATAATAGGCTTGCATAAACAAATGTACTTAAAGCGGTTACTTATATTTTCGATGCATTTTTTATTGGCGGTTAAATGATTAAAAAAGGGGTTTGGATGTCATTTTAAATCTTTAGCGCTGTATTTGCTTACTTCGCTGGCGTTTTTCCTCCTAAGTCAGAAAATGAGGATGCTTTCTTCTTTTCTGCATATTATTAAAAGAACAGCCTAACTTAAAGTTTAATACTCGCAATGTGTTACAGGATTTGTTATTAATATTAAAAATAATTAAGAGGACGTACATTGCTCATAAAAAGAGGAAAGTGTCCTCTGATAAAGCTGTTATATTTCAAGGATGGTTTATGCGTAAGTATCTATATTTGACAGAAGTAGAATGGGTTGATGCATGGGTTAAAGGAGGTTCAATTCCAATTTCTCTTGCAAGCTCATATCTTTCAGAAGACCGAGCAGGAATATTTACTCCTGATGAAAACTTAATCCATGAATCCGCAGTATCTATCCCTAGCCTAAGACAGCATGGAATTAATATAGAAGGTTCAAGAAATATAACTATAAAAAACTTTACAAGTAATGGTATTAAACTACCAGATATCATCAATGCAAATTACTACAAAGAAGATGGTCTTATTCTTTCATTTTGCAATAGCTTTAGTGTAGACATAGCTAAAAAAATGGATAAAAAAGCCTGTGTAGAGATTATTAATATTGAAAAACTACGTCAGAATATTGATAGACAACTTGGTTGTAAAGGTATCATGGGTTCTTGTAGGTATACCTTAGATCACAACCGCAATCACTTTTTAAAATCTAGCGAAGATTCATGGCAAAATGAGTTTAGAATATTTTGGAGAACGACTAGAGAGAAATGGGTTGAAATACCAGCGAACTCAGCAAAGTTGGTCAAAATATTCGATTGAAATATAACAAAAAAATCTAAAAGAACACGTAACAGTTGGCTACGTTTCGCTTAGCTACACAATTGTAGCCAACCATTACTTAGTCTGTTATTTAGGCGTGATATTGATCGTGACGGAACTAGCTTTGAATTAAATAAATTTAGAAATGACAAAGATGTTTTTGTTACTGAGATATTTCGTAATGACCCAAAGAAAGAAATTCAGTTTACTTCTACAGAGGCTGAATTACCTTATTACGTAATATTAAAGCTACAACAAGTTTTCGAGGGAGAAATACCAAAAGACCATCAAGAGTAACAGCCAAATAACGAGATGTTAAAAACGGAGCATGGTCTTCCCCCCGCTTAATAGACCTCACTATTATTTCCCTCATACACATTTGCAGGATTTATTTGCATTAGCAGTGCTGGGTTGTCTATCGGTTTAAACCCGTATTGCGCATACAGGCCATGGGCATCAGAAGTGGCTAATAAAAAGCGCCTTAGCCCTTGCAGCTCAGGGTGCTCTACTATCGTTTTAATAAGTAACTTGCTCAGACCATTACTTGCAAATCTGGGGTAATAAATACATCAGCCAAATAGGCAAAGGTGGCGTTGTCGGTTACTACGCGGGCAAAACCAACTTGCTCGTTATCAGCGCTGTAAACACCAAAGCACATTGAGTTATCAATCGCTTTTTGCATAACGCTTTTAGGTATTCCTTTAGCCCAATAGCTATTAACAATAAAGTTATAAATAACGTTAAAGTTAAGCTTGCTTTTATCTGTGCTTATCGTGAAATTGTGGGTATTTACAGTCATAATTTATTGTCTTTTAGTAACAAAATTTGAATCAATAATCTTTAACATTTTTTAACTGTTTATCGTGTACTTTTGAAAGCAGCAATATCGAGCAAATAGCCCCAAGTAATGCAATTCCCATATCAGATTGAGTATCCCATACGTACCCTTGCGTACCTAAAAATGCTTCTGCGTTTTCACCGCTTAACACTGCAACCCACCACTCTATTAGTTCGTAAAAAGCACTAAACGCTAAACATATCGATACAACAAACACATTTAGCCAGCCTTTACCATTGACTACGTTTTTACGTAGTAATATTTCACGCGCTAATAATGCAGGCACAAACCCTTGAAAAAAGTGCCCTACTTTGTCGTAGTTGTTACGCTCACTGCCAAATAAGTTATCAAACCAAGGGACTTCGGCGTAGGTGTAATGCCCGCCAACCATTAGCACAATACAATGCGCTAATATAAAGCCATATAAAATGGGGGTGAGTTTAAAATGCTTATAGCTGCTTGCCATAAGTACTAAACCAATTATTGCGGGGATTACTTCAAGCAGCCAAGTAAACTGATCTTTTGGGTTAATTCCGGACCAAATTAATACAATAAAAAACAGGCCAAGCCATAAATACTTCATTTAGAATCCTTGTCTAAATTGATTGAATTTACAGCATTTTATATCTCTAAATCGCCCGATGCTACCTATAGTTTGTTTTAGCGGTTAATCGATTAAATACACGAGGAAAAAACCGTTTAATGGTCGGTGCCCAGCCACTTAGGCCTTTGCCAACAATCACTTCGTCTTTTTTATTATGAATTGCGAGGATCATTTTTTTAGCGGCTAGGCTTACATCCATGCCATTTTCTATTGAGTGCTCTGGCTTGTTTTGCGCTATGCCTTGCTCGTTTAACGAATTATGTGCAATGGCGGTTTTAATAGAGCCGGGGCAAATAGTTAAGCAATGAATGTTATGCTCTGCAAGCTCTGCACGCAGGCAATCCATAAAACCCACTACTGCATATTTAGAGCCTGAATAGCCCGTTCTAAATTTAGAGCCTACTTTACCCGCAACGCTACTAATTGAGACGATTGAGCCGCTTTGCCTTGCTACCATACTAGGCGCTACCGCTTTGGTAAGTGCAATGAGGCCAAAATAGTTAACTTCCATCAACTGGCGGTAAACATTAAATTCGTTTTCTAAAAATAGGCTGCGCTGCGACACCCCGCCGTTATTAATTAAAATATCGATAGCAGGTAATGTACTCATTAAATCAGTAACCTGAGCCAATACAGCTTCAGGTGCTGACAAATCAAGAGGCACAATAATGTGGCCATCGCCATGTAAGCTTTGTTTTAGTTCGTTAAGTTTATCAACGCTTCTGGCTGATAAAATAACCTTGGCACCCAGTGCTGCAAATTGTATTGCGAGCTCTTTGCCAATACCTGATGATGCGCCGGTGATCCATACGGTTTTATTGTTGTATTGCATGGGTTATTTGCCTTTATTATTTTATCCGCTGCTAATAGCAATCGTGTTAAGTTTTAAACGTTTATAGCGACAGATAAATGATTTATAACGTGGTTAACGCTTTATTTAGCACACTCGAATAACTAAATATTTAAGCCGCTTAGCGTTATGCTTTGGTAGGGCCTGCTATGGCGTTAACTTCATGCTCTAGCGATTTATAAAGCCCCATTAAAAATAAAAACTCAACGGTTACATACAACGGGCCAATAATTAAGCCAATTAAATCATCTACAAACGCAGGCTTTTTACCCTCATAGTAATGGCCAATAAACTGCAGCACCCATCCAAATACAAACACGCCCACACCAATACTTAACCAAGGCCAAAAAGCCATAGCAGCGATTGGCTGGGCTGCTAAAAGCAATAAGGTAAACAGTACACCCATTATTAAGCCAAGTGACACGCTCAGCATTAAGTAATACACCACGCTTGCAAAAACAAAAAGCTGCGCGCCATCAATAAGCAGGCTACCAATGGGTATTTGAATACGCGCTAACAAGCACAGCACCGCAAATACAATAAGCGGAATGCCAAAAAAATGAGTTAAAACATTGCGTTTAGAGCGATGGTACAAACCGTATGTACCAAGCTGTTGCTGTAGAGTTTTCATGTGTGTGCCTTTTATTGTGTTTTTTTACACTATATCAGGCTTTTAAAATATCACTCTGTCGGGTAACCGACATTTACTGATTACAAAGTAGCTCTAAAGCAGATTGGTTTAAAATGGTCACTTTGTTATAGCCGACCTCAATGAGTTGCTGCTTTGCTAATTTTTTTAGAATTTGATTGGCGGTTTGCCGTGTAAGGTAAGTCATATCAGCCAATTGTTGCTGAGACAAAGTAAACGTATGGCCGTTACTATGCGCTAAATGCGCGCACAATATAAGTAAGCGTTTTGCAACGCGCTGCTCGGCACTTAATAGTGCGTGATCTTCCATGCTAGTAAACATAACTCGCAATTTTTGGGCAAGAAGTAACCCAAAGTCTTGCCAATAATGCGGGTATTGTTTTAACAGTTGCTCAAGTGCGCGTTGCCCAATAAAACATAGTGTTACATCGGTTTGCGCATAAACATCGTGGGTGCGCATTCCGCGGTCAAATAAAGTGACTTCGCCAAACCAAAGCGAGGCGTCAACAAAGCTTAAAACGGCTTCTTTGCCATTATTACTTACCCCACTAATTCGCACCACACCACTTAATACAGCATAAATACCGTCGTGTTTATCACCTCGTAAAAAAAGAGATTGGTGCGCGCTAAGGCTTAAAGTTTTTGCTTGGCTTAGTAAAAACTGTTTTAAGTGTGCATCACGCTTAGAAAACCACTGCCCTTGTTCAATAATGTTACAATGTGCTTTACTTAATCCATTCATTGCATTGTGTTTATATGTGGTTGAAGCTCTATTGCCAACGACTTAGGCAAGTCTAAATTACTGGCAATAACAAAGTCGTTATACGCCTCATTACCAGAGAAAAACTCCGCAATAAGCGTTTTATTTTTATATACGTTCACTGAAACACCACTGCCCATACCACCAGCATTAATAATGTAGTAATAGTAATTGCCTTTGTTAAAAAACAAAATACTTTCGCCTACTTTCCCTATTTGACGATAGTAGCTACCAAATGGCTGCGCCGCAGTGGCCGTATACTCAAGGCCAATTTTTTGCTCAGTGCCATAACGATAAGTAATAGCTGAGTTATCATTGGCCACACACACAGACAAAATATTATCAGTGGGCTTTAGTGTATAAGTCACTTTTGCAGTTGGGTTGCGTATAACCTTTTGCATTTTTGCATTTATATACGCTGTTTCACCACGTTTACAGTGACTTGGTACAATTCCCTCTATTAGGCCTTCTACAACAAGGTGCTTTTGCTTAATAGCAGTAGCCGGTAAATTAGCGTTTTCGTTTTTAGCCACTGACGGCGTTTTACTGCTACTAAATAAACTCACTTCCTCATCGCAACCATTTAAAAAGAGTACGGGAATACAATAGCAAAAAGAGATCAATTTGAAACTCATACTAATTCCATCTAATACAACTTAACCTTAAAATAGCGGCAAAATTAAGCACTAGCAACCATTTAAAATGGTAAGTTTTATAATTCTTTTTTTTAACCATGTTATGCAAATATTGCTTTACTATTTAGTGACTTATTTAATATTTATTTACACATTAATTGGTTTATTTACGAACAATTCATAAACCAATTATTACCCGTATGTCTATTTTCAATATAGGGACAATAAACCCTCTTTTTATAATATTTAAACACAATAATTGCGAATAAGCATTGGCTAGCGAAAAGCAATGTTGGCTTTTATTAATACAAATTCGCTTGGTTAGGTAATTTATTTTAGGTAGGAGGCGCGTTGAATTTTAGGCAAAAATTTCATTGTTGAGCTTTCTTAAGCAGAACACTTTAACGTAGCAAGGTTTGCTTTGGGCTCTTTAGTATTAGCTAGAAAAGTTAGCGCATGCCTTTTAAAGGCATGCGCGGTAAATAATAAAGCGTTGTGACGCCTGAGCTAAGGCTACCCTAATCAGATGAAGAATCGTTTTCTTCACGCTTATATATGTAGGTTTGCTGCGTTTTAAAGCCAAAGCCTAATGTATCACTGTCATTTACAAGTTTAACTTTACCATCAACAACAGTTAGCCCTGGTCCGTTAATTTCAGGCGGTTTGATTGGGTTTACTGCGCCTTCACCAGTAAGGCTCGGGCCGATTAAATAAAACTGGCTTACTTGGCTAACAGGTATTGTTTCTTCGTACTCATAGCCACCACCTGGGGTACCGTCATCTGGGTCACCATCATCAGGTGTTGGCACATCACATAATCCATTATTATTAGCATCTATACATGAGTCGCCTTCACCAAAATACAACTGAGCGGTGTCGGGTACATCGTAGCTGGTAGTAAATTTAAGTTGGTCGTACACTTTTGTGCCATAGTGCAAATGAAAAGCGTACATTGCACCACCGCCTCCAGTTAAAGAACACTGATTTTTATCAGACTCTAGTGCAGGTGTAAACGATGTATAATAAGCTACGCCTCCTACTACGGTGGCTGCAGCCAATGATTTTTCACCATTACTTAGCTCATATCGCCACCCTTTAAAGCCTGCTAAATCAGCTTCAAGTTCTACAAACTCATCTACATTATCTAGTGCATTGCCAAATGGGTCGTCATTCATAAGCATTAAATCACTTGGCACTATGGGCTCTGGCGTATTTTGTGAATCGAAGGTTTTAGTTACGGTTTGTTCATCGCGAATCATGTAAAGGTGATCTTGCTCATTGGTTGCAAGCGGATTTGAGCGATTACCACTGCCTATAACGATTGCATCGTAAGGCGTATCTAATCGTGTGGTTATTTCTTCATCGCCATAGATCGTTTTGCTCACTTTACTAAACATAGTACGTGCCACTAGTGGCTTGTAAAAAAAGCGTCGGTCTTGCGTTGCTAATGAACTGCCAAGCTCTGCTAATTTGTAATGAGAAAAACTATTTTTGTCAGAGCCTGGCATATCCACACGCCAAATATTACCCCCAGTATCGGTGGCATATAAACGGTCAATGTAACCATCATAATCTGAGTCAAGCGTTGCTATATCGGCAGCTATACTGTGCTTACCTTGGAAATTATTATCCTCGGGCGTTAACGCCCATACTCTTTCGCCAGTTTTAGCCTTAACAATGTAAATTCCAGTGCCTGATCCATCCTCGCTACGAATCGCGTTGTCTTTGTTTGTATCGTATCCGCCACCAAATACCAGTAAAGGCTCATCTCCAAACGCTTTAATATAGGCTATTTGTGGTTTTGACCAGGTTTGAGCTAGGTATTCAAACCCATCTGAGCCGCCTACAATAGGCTTACTCCAAAGCTGTTTTGGTTTATCTGGTGAGCTAATATCAAGTGCATAATAGTTTTTACCCCCACGGCGCATACCAGCAAATGCCCATACTTCATCACCTTTAGTGGCATCTATTACTCCGTCATTTAAGCCGTCACTGTTTAAACTTTTATTGTTAAAAAACACACTAATAGGCCCATCCATACCATACACTTTAGTATTGGCTTGATTTGTACGAAGCGCAGGTATGTTTTTTAACAGCTCAGCAGGCATAAACGCCCACTCCTCTTCAATGCTGTTACCTTTATCGTTAAACATGTGTAAAAAGCCAGCATTAGTGCCCACTAAAATACGTATGTTGCCATCACCATAATCAATAGATACCGGTTTAGAATGCAAAGGATCACCAAAAATATTGGCACGCTGATCTACTGATGAGCTATCGCTATCTTCGTTATCTACATCCATGCCTCTTGCCCAATTAATATCATTGCGCGAGATAGCAATATCAGTACCCGGTATGATGCCACCTATGGCGTCTGACACTATATTTAAAATTTCTTTAACTCTATCAAAGGTAAAATCAACAATACTACCGTCCGAATCTATATACAGTTTGCGGCTTTGTGAGTCTAAGCTTGAAAGTAAGTAGTTTACGCCCCCTTGTGCGACTAAATTACCATCGGCCGGTTTATTTGCAGGTAGCCAAAACGTGCGAGCGTCTTCTTTAATTAAGCCGTCATCACCTATTGCCTCACGGCCTGTAGAGTCAACTATGTTAGAGCCCGACATAACTAATTTTTTTAAATTTCCGCCCCAACGAGCCCCGGTCTCAGGGTAAAACATAGCAAAATAAATTGCTTCTCGGCTGCGGGTTTGGTCAACGTTATTACTGGCAACCGTAGGCGATGAAAAGCTATCGTTTACTTCGCGTATTCTAGAAATAGTGCTATTTAATTTCTCTGAAAGCTCCGCAGAAGTATTTGCATGTAAATATTCTCCACCACCTACTTGAGCTGTTTGCTCTAGTAGCTTCTTACCGTTAGGACTCATTCCACTGCCAAAACCTATGGTAAATACTCGTCCAGTATCGGCAATTTCAGGTGTGCTATCGTACAAATCAACTTCTACGTCACTTGTTCCATGAATTATTTGTGCTAGTGTAGCCAAATAACTTCCACTTGTTGTACTTGGATATGAACCAAACTTAGATTTATAAAGATGGTATATATCATAATTACTTTCAGTGTCACTTTGCGGATCGCCATCCGTCATTAAAATAAGGTTAATAGAATTATCACAGCGCTCATCGCTATCTAAATCAGTTTCGAATGGCGAAATATATGTAAGAGTGGTTACTTTTTTATTTTTTTTATTTTTTTTATAAGTAACAGTTTTACTTAAAAAATCTTCATCTCCTGAATATTCTTCATACCCATACAAAACTTGTTGCCCAGTTAAGTATAAATAAGCTTCCCATAATGTTTCAGTAACTGGTGTACTGCCACTAGCAGGTAGGCTCTTTATCTGATTTTTAACCGTAGCTCTTGAAGAACCAATTTCAGCCATAACATAACCGCCGTAGTTATTTTGAAAGCGCATAAGACCAAAATCAATAGACTCATTATTATTAACCAGGTCGGTCATTGCATCTTTAGCAGCATCAATTTTTCTTGGCCCGTTGTAAGGAAGCTTACTTCCCATACTCCCAGATGTATCAAATACAATTAAAACTCGAGGCTTTTCATCGGTTTCTACGTTATGGTTTACGTATAGCTCTATATCTTCAGCGGTTACAGAGAGGCTAACAGTTGCTGCAAAAAAAGATGCAACAATGCGATTGAAGGTAAGTTTCATTTTAAATCCTTTTATCTGCGCTAAAATCACGCAGTTCCATTAAAAGTGCAGTTACTTATTTATTTTTAGTTTTAATTAAAATGCACAAAACAGCTAAATGCCATTAAACATAAACTTATTTACAAAGATTAATATTAACTGAATTTGCTATATTTTAAGTACTTTAATGAAAATAGGCGCAAATATAAAGAAATTTAATACCCTTAGAGCATTTTATATACGCATAGCCATTAGTAAAATATCCCGCTTTTAAAAACAATTAACCCTGCAATTCTCGGTTAACCTTACTTTCAATGGTGTTATTACCATATTTTAAGTTTAAAACCCCCTATTAAAATAGGTATTTAAGTGAGGATACACGTTAAACCCGCTTAAAAATTAACAACTCACATTGGTTAATTTCAAAAATAAAAACTAAAAAGCCCCCGCGAGTTATAAACTCGCGGGGGCTTTTTAAGTGCTAAGTAATAAATTTATAACGATAAATCTTCTTTAGCACGCGTTAAATTATGAGATACCAGTGAGTTTTTAGAGATTTGATACGCTTCGTATAAATCTGAAAGGCCTGCGGTGTCTTTTTTAGCCATCATGCGGGCTACACCACGGTTACTTAATGCAAACGATGTAAGTTCGCGTACTTTTAAACGTGGGCCACGGCTTTCTTTTAATAAGGCAATTGCTTGTGTACAAATGGCTTCAGCTTCTGTGTAGTTTTTAGATTCTACATTAAGTGCACAGCTATTAAATGGCTGTTCAAACTCTGGTGCGGCTGTTACAGAATCTTCAATAACCATTAATTTGTAGTCACTTTGATCAGCCATTGCAGCAGCTGAGCAAGTTAATAATGAGCCAAGAGCGATGGTTTTTAAAAGTGTACGTTTCATGATTATCTTCCTGTTTGGTTAGTCGTACTT
>NZ_JAQREI010000030.1:0-11851 GCF_028599215.1 Pseudoalteromonas sp. Angola-30 | reverse complement strand
CTTACATCCCTGTAAGAATAAGTAAAAACCGAGCAAAGCTTCCGCGTCCTGCTCACGCCCCTTACCTACATCTATGTAGGCAACAAAGAGTTTATCGCCCCTAGGCAGAACCTGAAGGGCAGCGCATGTTTGGCATTTATGCTGCGTTATCGCCTATTTATGTGGAATAACCACACTTCATAGGCTCTGCCTTGCCTAAAAACCAAAAACACTGCTGTAAATTCAAGCATCAAAGATCAACACGCCCTAGTGTTAGTTAAGCGGCATTGCATACGCTACTTTATTTTTTCCTTCGTGTTTTGCTATGTATAATGCTTTATCTGCTAAATCTATCGCTTTGTCTATTTGAATAGTTGCGCATTTAATGCCTATAACGCCAAAGCTTGCTGTAACATTTATAAATTGTTGTTTGTATTCAATAGGCTTACTTGCAAGAGTAGTACGTAGAGTATCGGCAAATTGCTTTGCTTTTAGCTCTGAATCTCTGGCTATCAGTATTACAAATTCTTCTCCGCCTATACGGGCAAATATATCCTCTTTATTTAAACATGCTCTTACCCGTTTTGTTGCTTGGATTAGTACTTCATCTCCACCTGCATGGCCGTATTCATCATTTATATTTTTAAACGAGTCTATATCCCAATATATAAGCGATACGTGTTGTTCGCAGCTTAATTTATTTTCAAGCTTTTTTTGGCCAACGTCGTAAAAACCACGTCTGTTTATACATTGTGTGAGTACGTCGGTCATGGCGAGTTTTTGCATTTCTTGCGCTAAATCTGAGGCCATTATAAAAATAATAAATACAGCCATACCAACATGTGCAGTTGGGACTGTTATAAAATTAATGAGTGTATATAAATCTAAGTAAGCTTGGTTAACCTGGCTGCCTTGCATTAGTGCGATGGTGGCCGCAATAAATAAACATACGCCGCACAAAGTGTAAGTAATGGCAGCCCCAATTTCAGCGGGTAGCGACTTAGGTTTATGTTTTATTATAATGACGGCGTTTATTAGCAGCAGTAAAATATCGTAATAAATATATAAAGACATAAACAAACCAACATGAACGTTCACGGCTTTATAATAATAAACTGCAGCTAACGTAATCACGGCTAATGCTAACAAATAATCGATTTTGATAGGGCTTCGGGCACGTATACTGTGTCCCCATGTTCCCAAAATGACAGACCCCATAGAAAAGCTAACAGCCAGTAGCCAATAGAAGGTTTCTGATTCGAAGTAGGGCCGCAATAATATTGTACCCCATTGACACGCAGAGCACATAAATGCGCAGGCCCAAAATAACGAATATGATTTTTTCCCTAACGTATACCACGCCATTAAAAATATAACTGACCAAACAATACTGGTTAGTAAAAGAGTAATTAAAATAAAAAAGACTGGGCTCATAGGTTATATGTTCTTGTGTTAGTTACTTTTTACTGTAGTTGAGGTTGCTTGGGAATTCGAGTAAAGCTATGTATTTAAAAATTCTATTTGTAAATATTTATGTATTGTGTGTACCTACAACTCCTATGAATTGCATTTTTTGGTATAGCTTTTGCTCGTACTAATCTATTACACCTTTATTCGCTCGGTTTTCACTGTTTTGTGAGTACTTAATTCACTTATGCAGGTATTTTTTACTTATGCCGAGATGCTAAGCCTTCACATAAGGATAGATAATGGCTTCTACTTTTAAAAATACACGCAAAAAATGGTTTTATGCTTTAGTGGTTACAGCCTTGGGGTTAATTTTACTCAGAGCTTTAGCCCCTTATGCGGTTCAATATTATGTAAATCAGCAGCTTGAACAAACCCAAGGCATAACAGGGCATGTGGGTGATGTTGATTTGTACTTATACCGAGGCGCTTACGCTGTTGATGAGGTAGAAATTTACGCGGTAGATGCCACGCAGGTGCCTAAGCCGTTACTGTCTATTGATACACTTGATTTTTCGCTTGCGTGGTCTGCTTTATTAAACGGTAATTTTGTCACCAACATGGCTTTTACCCGCCCAGAAATTGTTATTTACGATAAAGACCCAACTACCGCTGAACAAAATCAACAGGTGAAAGATGAAACCACGTGGGTAGGCCTTGCTAATGATCTCGTGCCTTTTTCAATTGATACGCTACGTATAGACAATGGTAAAGTAACCTTAGTTAACGCCACCAGCGAAGGAGAGCAGCCTACTTACGTATCAAATATAAACGCTAACATTAACAATATTACCAACGCACAAAACCTCTCTAAAACTTTAGTTACGAGTTTAAAAGTAGAAGGGCAGCTAATGGGCGAAGCTAAGCTGTCTTTAAATGGTAAATTAGACCCCTTTAGTGATGAAGCTAATTTTGATTTTAATGTTGAAGTGCAGCGTTTTTCGGTTAAAAATCTCGAAACTGTTTTTAAAGTGTATACCCCATTTGACATTGAAGCCGGCGGAATAGATGGCGCAATGGAATTGGCCGCTAACAATAATAACTTAAATGGATATGTAAAAGCGGGTGTGCACGATTTAAGTGTTTTTTCGTGGCGCGAAGATATAGAAAAAGATGATGACGGTCTATTTACCGCTATTTTTGAAGGCAGTATTGATTTACTCAGCTCGTTATTAGAAAACGACGAGTCAAAGCTGGTGGCTGCTCGGGTGCCCATAGACGGGCAGTTAGATAACGCTGATGTATCTACTTTTGAAGCCGTGGTTTCTGTATTAAAAAATGCGTTTTTTGAAGCATTTAAAATGAAGGTTGATAATGTTATTTCGTTTGAAAGCACGCAAGAACAACAAGGTGAGTAACTAAAAGCCCTTTGTATTAACTCAATACAAAGGGCTTTTTAAGTTTTAGCAAGTAAAATAGATCAGCTATTTATTGGAGTTGGTAATATCTGAGGTTTTACTTAATAACGTTTTCAGCTCAGCTATTTGCGCTTGTAGTTCAACCACTTGTCCTTGCGTTGCAGGAAGTGAGTTATTATCCGCTTTTAGCTCACGGGCATTTCGATGCTCCTCGCTCATTACTTCTAAAATGGCACCTACCATCATGTTTAAAAACACAAACGCAGTTAAAAAGATAAACGTGAGGTAGTAAATCCAGCTTAGCTCGTACACCGCCATGGTTTCGTACATAATGTCGGTCCAATCTTCAAAGGTAGCTATCCTAAATAGCGTTAACATTGAAATGGATACATCTTGCCAAAGCACCGGGTTAATATCGGCAAACATCATACTGCCCATGGCTGCGTAAATATAAAAAATAACAAACATAAGCAGTGCTATATAGCCCATTTGCGGAATGGCTTTAAGTAACGAATTTACAAGCAAACGCAGCTCTGGGATCATAGATACTAAACGCAGTACCCTAAATATACGCAGCAATCGGGCAAGTAACATGGTTGAGCCTGCAGCTGGGTATAAGCTGCCAAGTACAATAATGGTATCGAATATATTCCAGCCCTTTGAAAAGAAGTCTTTTATTCCTTTACTTGCAATAAAGCGAATAATGAGCTCGATTAAAAAGAAAGCTGTGATCCCTACATCCATCCAATTTAGAATAAATTCTACAGTGGGGTGAAGAGAATATGTATGAGCACCTACGGTGAGGGCAGAAACAACAATGACAGCTATAACAAATGATTGAAATATCTTGCTTTTGTCTATACGCTGAAACAGCTTTTGTAACTGCGACATCATAATTATGGGTCCTATGCAAAGTCAGGTTTTTATGACGCTAATATACAATAATATTGTTGCTTTCGATAACGAAAGTGTAAGGAATTCTAATGTTAATCAGTCAAATAACTAAAAGCGCATTGCTGTTTGTGGGATTTTCGGTACTTGCAGGGTGTAGCTCTGACGCTCGCTTTCACGAAATTCAATCAGCACGTTTAGATGAATGTAACTATAAAGCCGATAAAGAATATTACGAGTGCCTTGAAAATCAAGATAAAAATTTTGAAGAGTATAAAAAACAGCAAAGTGAACAAACACAATAATTTATGACTAAAACACAAAAATTGCGTGATAAACAAATACGCCAAGCCCTCACCAACGCCTGTGAGCAAATAAAAGCGACTCATGATGGTTTTGCTTATTTAACTCACACCATTGATTTAAAAAATGAAGCAAAGTCACTAAACATAAGCTGCTATTTTGAAGATGATATAGCCTATAACGACACCGAAGCGCATTTTTCTCAGCTAGTCGATATTATTAACGCTGAGCTTAGCAAAATAAGCTTACCGGTAGCGGCTAAGCAAATAGCGTTTTTAGTTGATTAACATTGGTTTGACTAGCTATGGACGTTATAATTACCAAAATTATTTTTAGGATGTAAAGCATGGCTGTTCCATCGCGCTCGCAAATCACACCAGGTACAACCGTAAATATTGTATTAAAAGAAGATCAACGCAGCGGCACATTGACTCAAGGTGTAGTTGAGCGTTTATTAACTAAATCACCTAATCACCCGCATGGTATTAAAGTACGCCTAGAAGATGGTCAAGTCGGCCGAGTAAAAGAGATTTTATAATGACAGCGTTAACAGAGCAGGAATTTTGGGATTTAGTGACCACGCCTGAGCTAGGGCTCGACCCACAAAGCGTAAGCGACAACTTAAAAGCTAAATTGAGCGAGTTAACCGACGAGCAGCTCATTGCTTTTGATAAATTTTTTGGTATTCACATGCGCAAATGTTTTACCTGGGATTTATTTGGTGCTGCATTTGTTATGGCTGGCTGTAACGACGAATACGGTTTTAGCGAATTTAGGTGCTGGCTCATCTCCCGCGGGGAGACGGTATTTAATAACGCATTAAGCAATGCCGACTCACTAGCACAGTGCTCCCCTGTGTATTATTTAAATGAGCAACCTTACCCTTATATTGATGAATACGACTTAATAGCCGGTTTATTATTTGAAGAGCGTAACGACGACGAATTACCTTTTGTACCCTCAGGCGAGCAACCGGCAGGTAAACGCTTTAAAGACAAACCCAAGTTTTTAAAACAAAGCTATCCGCAATTATTTGCAAAATACTGGCAGTAATACTCAACGTTATTTACATTCAAGATGGTTGCATTTAACGCCACCATCTTGAATTTTCCTTTCACAGTTGTTCACAGTCGTACCCATTTATTCACTTTTTTAAATGACTCTATGTTAATAGTTATGTTACATTAATGTGTTTTTAAATGAACAGACACTGAATAATAACAATATACGACATAGGAATGTTATGTATAAAACACTCTCATCAGGATTGATAGCGTTTTGCTTTTTAAATTCGCTAAGTGCACACGCGGCGGTTTCGCAACGAGTAAACAAATCATCTTTATCAGAAGTTAACTTACTTTTAAATCAAAGCGTAGGTTTAACTAATCAGGCATCCACCCATTCTTACTTTATTGAGTTAGATACGCCTCAAGCCTTAAATGCAAAACAAACTCGGTCATCAGCTAAAAAGATGCAGCAGTTTTTTGCAGGCGTGCCTATTTGGGGGCAGCAAATACGAGTGCAATCTAGCAATCAACACATAAGTGGTTTTTTTGCTAAAAATATCGATGCTGTATCTTTAAATAAAACGGCTAATAATCAGTTTGATGAATTTTCTGCGGTTAAATCTATTTTAGTAAACGCTAAACTTGATGAATCTACAGCTTATCAAGTATTAAACAATCAACGTTATGTTTATATTGATAACGGAGTCGCACATTTTGTTCGCTTAATTGAATTAAATGTATTTGAAAATGGTGTTGAAAAAAAGCCAATAGGTTTAGTAAGCGAATCTGATTACAGTGTATTTAAACAGTGGAATAATATTAAAAGTGCCCAAGGTACAGGCCCTGGCGGTAATACAAAAATAGGGCAGTATGAATACGGCACTGACGTTGAAGCACTGGATGTGACGCAGCGTGGTGAAATGTGTTTTTTAGAAAACGAGAAAGTTAAAACTGTCACCATGGAGTCGGGTTTTGAGCCAAGTGAAGCTTACTCTTTTGCCTGTGATAGGAATACTTACAAAGAAGTAAATGGAGCTTACTCCCCACTAAATGATGCCCATGCATTTGGTACTGCGGTATTTGATATGTATCAACAGTGGTACAACACGGCTCCGCTTACTTTTCAATTGTTGATGCGTGTTCACAGTGGTGATAACTGGGAAAATGCAACGTGGAATGGTCAGGCTATGACCTTTGGCGATGGCGCTGATAGGTTTTACCCGTTGGTTTCACTTGATATCGTATCTCATGAGGTAAGCCATGGTTTTACTAGTCAAAACTCTAATTTAATTTATGCAGAACAATCTGGTGGTATAAACGAATCTTTTTCTGATATGGCGGGTGAAACAGCCGAGTATTTTTTACGCGCAGAGACTGATTGGTTATCTGGCGCTGATATTTCAAAAACTAGCCCCGCACTTCGTTATTTTGAAACGCCATCACTAGATGGGCTTTCGATTGACCACGCAAGTGAATATTACTCAGGTATGGATGTTCACTTTAGTAGTGGAGTTTTTAATCGTGCTTTCTTCCTACTTTCGAACACTGATGGTTGGGACCCTAAAAAAGCGTTCGAGATAATGCTTTTTGCAAATCAAAACTATTGGGTTAACTCTAGTGATTTTATTGATGGAGCCTGTGGTGCTATAAATTCTGCTATTGATTTAAGGTATGAAGCTAACGATGTCATTGTAGCATTTAATGAAGTAGGCGTTACTTGCGATAACATTCAGTTTATAGATGCCGATGCCGATTTAATGGATGATAACTGGGAGCTGTTTTACGGATTAGATCCTAGTAATGCTGATGACGCTGGACTTGATTTAGACCAAGATGGTTTAACAAACCTTGAAGAATACTTAGCGAATACTTTCCCTAATGCAACGGATACCGACTCAGATGATCTATCAGATTATGATGAAGTTAATGTATACCTTACTGAACCTAACAATGCAGACTCTGACTTTGACCGCATGTCTGATGGCTGGGAAGTTTCGTTTTCATTAAACCCATTAAATGCAGATGATGCTCAACTTGATTTAGATTCAGACACCTGGAGTAATGTAATCGAGTTCTTTGGTAACAGTGATCCTTCAGACGCAAGCTCTGAGCCGGTCGTTTTTCTTGAAACAACCTTTGACTTCGATGATGCAGCTGTTCCAGATTTGCTTATTTCGTCAAATTTACAAACGCCTTGGGTAACAACTCAAATTAATGAAGATTCTGGCTTTGTGTTGACTAATAACGACATTACAGACAACCAATCAACCAGTGTTGAGTTTAGCTTTTTAAATAGCGAGCAAGGCTATGTAAACTTTAACTACGCATTAGACACAGAAGTTGGTTATGACTATTTTACTGTTTATATTAATGGTTCAATTGTTTTAGATGAGTCAGGAATAAGCGAGTGGAAGGACGCGTCTTTCCAAGTTCCTGCTGGACTAAATACTGTTAAGTTTACTTATTCTAAAGATTTGTCCGTTTCTACTCCTGCAGATGCTGTATATATAGATAATTTATATATAGGGCCTAATTTTCCTGATGCTGATAATGACGGTATGTCTGATTCTTGGGAATTACAGCATGGTTTTAATATTAATAATAGTGAAGATGCATCACTTGATGCTGACGCGGATGGCTTATCTAACCTTTTAGAGTTTTTAAACGAGGGTTTACCAAATAACCCTGATACAGATGGCGATACTATCCCTGATGGCTGGGAGTACAATAATAGTTTAGATTTAACTAGCTCGTCTGATGCAGCAGAAGATGCAGATAATGATGGGTTTTCAAATCTAACCGAGTATTTAGCAAACACTGATCCGCAGTCAGATACTTCTTTCCCTGTTGCTTTAAACCTCACTACCTCTTTTGAAGGCTCTGCACTACCTAGTTGGATGGTTGAAGCCGAAGGTTCTAGTGCTCCTTGGTTTATTACGAATGATTTTGCGACCGACGGTATACAAAGTATTCGCTCAGGCGTTATTAGTCACTCACAGTTTAGCAGCTTCACCGTAACAGGTTTATTTGAAGAGAGTGTATTAGCATTCGATTATAAAATTGAATCAGAGTCTTGCTGCGATTTTTTAAGTATTACTATTGATGGACAACCCGTTTTTGAGCGTAATGACCGAGGTAATTCAAATACCACAGAAGCAACGTCTATTGTGCTTAACCTAAGCGAAGGGCTTCATAATATTGAATTTAAATATTATAAAGACGGTTCTGTCTCATTCGGTGCCGATACTGTATGGCTTGATAACTTTGCTTTATTTTCTCCAACTGATTTAACAGATACTGATAACGATCAACTGCCAGATTACTGGGAATTAGTTAATGGATTAAATCGCCTTGATGCAAGTGATGCTGCATCTGATGCTGATACTGACGGTCTTTCAGCCCTAGAAGAATTTAACCTAGGAACAAATCCAACCTCAGCAGATACAGATGGTGATGAACTAAGTGATGGCTATGAGGTAAGTAATGATCTTTTACCTTTAGATGCTGCAGATGCTAATTTAGATTACGATGAAGATGGTTATACAAATATTCAGGAGTTTTACTCTCAGAGTCTAGCTAACGATGCTTCATCATTAGTGCAATCTTTTACGCAATTAAATGAAAGCTTTGAAGATGGCCTTCTTCCGACTAAGTTTACCGAACTTGCCGTTAACTCTTGGGGTTGGCAAGCTAATACAAGTTGGTCAACTTTGGGCGATGCAAGCCTTAGCTTAGCATTAACGCCTACTAGCACGGTTGGGGGGTTTGCCATTGCGGGGTTATTTGAAGCCGGTTTTATTAATTTAGACTATTTGGTTTATGACTCTCCAGCGCTGCAAATAAGCTTAAATGGTAGCCCTATAGATGTAAATCGTGGTAGCCAGTCTCGTTTATTGTTACCGGTAGATGATGGTTTTAACATTATTAAAGTTAAATATGAGGACTTATACCTTCAGCAGCAACCGTTATCAGTTGATAACATTACCTGGTCTGCAGATATAGACCTCACCAGCGACTATGATTCGGACGGTATTCCTGATTTTTGGGAAGTTGAATATAGGCTAAATGCTTTAGAACCCTACGACGCTAATTATGACGCCGACTATGATGGTTTGACTAATTTACAAGAGTATCAACTTTCGGGTAATCCGCTTAGCTCAGATTCAGATGGTGATGGTGTTCAAGACAGTGAAGATAGCCACCCAGATGATGCAAGCCGCGGTGAAAATAGTCCGCCTGAGTTTATATCGAGTCTTGAGCCGATTACGCTTGAAGCGACTTCACAAAATACTAATATTACCCGTCTATATACTCCAGAGGCTAGAGATAATGGTCATTTAGAGCCTCAAGTATACACAAACTCTGGGTCTTACTTGCCCCTTGGCGAGCACCAGATTACATGGATTGCACGAGATAATGTTGGTAACGAAACATCGGCTATACAAACAGTCACACTTGTTGATACAACTGCCCCGATTATCCAACCGTATACTTTTAGTGTTTATGGCAGCACGATCACGGCTATAAAAAATGCACTTTTAGATAGTCGTGTTATTTACGATAGTGTTTCAGCTATAACGCTTCTGGAAATTGATGATAGCTTTGTATTTAGAACGGGCGATGTATCTATTCCTGTATCTGCTGTTGATGAAGCTGGAAATCATGTATCAGGCGACGTAAGGGCTATGATTTTCCCTGAAATCAGTATTCAGCCTACTACGTATGTGTATCAAAATGGTAATGTGCTTGTAGATGTTTTTATTAGCGGCGCTAACCCATATGGTTACTCTAGCTTTCATTTACAAGCTAATAATAGCACCCAGTATTTTACTACTAATCAGTATGGACCTATTAAGCTTGAGTTAGAGCGAGAATTTGTAGGTAGCGCAGCAAGTATTAGTGTCCTATCTAATGGTAATGCGTTTATAGACAAAAATGATAACAGCCAGCTAGTGTACTTAAGTGAAGCGGCACAGGCGCAGTTTATTACTGATTTTTATCAAAATGGTAAAGCAGTTAATAAAACTATTCAGCGTTCTTTACCTGACTTTAATGCCACCATTAAGTTAGTAAATTTACCTAGTACAGGTAGTGATGTATCCCTTGAGCTTATTGGCCCCACAGGTGTTGATTTTTACATTTATAAAACAGCTGATTCACAGTGGGATGTTTCATTTAGCGCAAATCTTTCTGAGCAAACCAATAATATAGATTTAACTTTACGTGTAAAACAAGGTGATGAACTACTAGCAACTAAGCAAACTAGTTTACGTATTGTTGATAGCGTTATATTTGATGACCCTGAGCTAGATACTGATGGCGACGGTATACCTGATATTGAGGAAGGGGTAGGTGATAGTGACAAAGATGGTATTGCTGATTACCTAGATAGCACTTCTACTACTAATACAGCTATCTTAGCTTCAGGTGATAGTGCTCACAGTATTGATGAGTTTAATCACTTAGCTGTAGGTAGCATTAAAGAGGCTCTAGCAGCGGGTTATATTGCTGATATGTCTATTTCTGAACAAGCGCTTAGCACTTATTTCTCAGATTTAGATATAATAGAACCTCACTTCCAAGCTAAAAGTGATGTAATTAACCTTCGTGTTACGTTATCTAATTCATCAAGCACCGCAGAAATTGCACTACCTGAGTATGTAAATGCAATTTTAAGCTCAGACATGCAAGTAAGAGTACTAACCGCTGCAGGTTGGCAGTCGGCCACTGTATTATCAGGTAATGTATATGAGCAAGTGTGTTCACGCTGCTTTAGCTTTGCAATCGCAGATGGTAGCGCATTCGACCTTGATGGAGAGGTTAATGGGGTTGTTGAAGTTGTGGCAAAACTAGCGCAGGAGAGTCTAAATCAGGCGCCAGTATTAGATGTAGATATGCCGGCCACAATAGAAGAGCTTGCTACTATTGAGCTTGATGCTTCTGGCTCTACTGACCCTGATGGAGATACGTTATCTTACGAATGGCGTGTTGAACACCCTCAGTTATCCATTACAGCTGAGGATACTCAAGGTAAAGCGGTACTTACCGTGGGTGAGCTTGAGCAAACGGTTGATGCGGATATTACGTTAGTGATATCAGATGGCTATGAGCAATTTACGCAAGTATACACCGTTAGCTTTTTACATGTTAATCAGCTTCCAAGTGTAGAATTAAGTACATCTGCGGTTTCGGTTAAAGAAGGTCAGGAAGTTTCAGTGACAGCGTCTGCAACTGATAAAGAATCCTCAGAGCTTTCTTTTAAGTGGGTTCAAACAATGGGTGTAGAAGTGGCGCTAAGCGATGTTGACTCCAGCACACTTAAGTTTACAGCGCCGAGTGTGTCGCAAACTACAGAGCTGGGCTTTAAGCTTATTGTATCTGATGGTGAAGGTGAGACTGAGCAAAGTTTAGCTGTGACTGTCACTAATGCATCTGGCACAAGTAGTGAAAAGGGCAGTGGCGGTGGTTCATTAGCCTTCATTTTGCTGCTTTTAGCATTTTCTGTTGTGTACACAAGAGCGCAGTGCTTTAAGTAACACTTACTAATAAATATATTTTTATATTGATAAAAGCCCCTTGATGTATTCAAGGGGCTTTTTCTTTTATGAACCAAATGTATTTTAAGTAAGTATAGAGTTGAGTGTGTTATGCTATTTTTATTAGTAATGAGTTGGAATTTTAATGAGTTATCGTAAAATTTTATTATGTATGAGCTGTTTATTTCTAAGTAATGTACTTTTTGCTAAAACTGTTACGCCGAGTAATAAAAGCCGTTTTATACCGTTATTAAAAACAATGCTTGGCGATTACCAGGTGGTAACTGCTAACTCCCCACTGTGTGTGGAT